>NZ_BPLI01000008.1:0-48451 GCF_019656175.1 Bacillus sp. BML-BC051 | reverse complement strand
CGAGGACTTAACCATATAATATGTAGCAAATGTTATCTAGTTTTGAAGGAATATGCCTTCATAGTTTGGTGATGATGGCAGAGAGGTCACACCCGTTCCCATACCGAACACGGAAGTTAAGCTCTCTAGCGCCGATGGTAGTTGGGACCTTGTCCCTGTGAGAGTAGGACGTCGCCAAGCAATTAAAAACACAAGTCTTTTGACTTGTGTTTTTTGTGTTTTCAAACAGTACGTAAAAAGAAGTAATGATAATACAAACACGTTGCCCAAGGATTAATCATATTATATAAGAGATTGATGTATATTTTTCTGTAAATTGTTAAGGAATAGGAGTATAAAATATGTCCATTTTAAATAGGGAGGAAAGGATATGAAATCAAAAAATGAAGTTTGTATTGTTTGTGAGACAGAAAGAAAAGAAGGGATATATGTTTATAATAATTTAATATGTTATGAATGTGAAAAAGATATGGTGAATACGGAGACAGATGATCCGAAGTATATATATTATTTAAAACAGCTTCGGAAATTAGAAGTATCATATTTTTAAATAGGCATATGCCTATTATTTTTTTTGTTCTGTATAATAGAGAAAGAATGAAATAATAAGGAAGAGATATAGATGAATCAAAATCGCATACCTTTATATGAGGCATTAATAGAGTTTAAAGAAAGAGGGCCGTTGTCCTTTCATGTTCCAGGTCATAAAAATGGTTTAAGCTTCCCTCAGGAGGCAGTAGAGGAGTTTAAAGATATACTATCTATCGATGTAACTGAGTTGTCAGGGTTAGATGATTTACATAGTCCGTTTGAATGTATAGATGAGGCACAACAATTATTAGCTGATGTATATGAAGTAGAAAAAAGTTATTTTTTAATTAATGGTTCAACAGTAGGGAACTTAGCGATGATTTTGTCTTGTTGCCGGGAACATGAAATTGTTCTTGTACAAAGAAATTGTCATAAATCAATTATTAATGGTTTAAAATTAGCGGGAGCAAATCCAATTTTTTTAGATCCATGGATTGATGAAGCTTATAATGTACCAGTGGGAATTCATGATGAAATTATTAGGGAAGCAATTGAAAAATATCCGAATGCGAAAGCACTCATTTTAACGCACCCTAATTATTATGGTATGGGGATGAATCTAGAGGCAAGCATCGCTTATGCACATGCACATAAAATCCCCGTTTTAGTAGATGAGGCACATGGTGCTCATTTTTGTTTAGGGGGGGCATTTCCAAAGTCAGCATTAGCATATGGTGCAGATATTGTAGTTCATTCTGCACATAAAACATTACCCGCGATGACGATGGGATCCTATTTACATATAAATAGTCGCCTAGTAAAAGAAGAAAAAGTTTCTACCTATTTAAATATGCTACAATCGAGTAGTCCATCGTATCCAATTATGACTTCTCTTGATATTGCCCGCTTTACAATAGCGCGTATAAAAGAAAAGGGACAGGATGAAATTGTCGAGTTTTTACGGGAATTTAAAGAAGGATTGTGTTCTATTCCACAAATAGCTATTTTACAATATCCATTACAAGACGAGTTAAAGGTTACCGTACAGACACGTTGTCAGTTATCAGGATACGAATTACAGTCTGTATTTGAAAAGGTCGGTATATATACAGAAATGGCGGATCCATATAATGTCTTATTTATTTTGCCTTTGCAAGTAAATAAGGAGTATATGGAGGCTATAGAGATGATCCGAGTGGCATTGCAATATTATGAGGCAAAAGACAAGAAGGAATCTATTCGTTATACTTATAAAGGGGAAATTTCTCCTTTACCGTATACATATAAACAACTGGAAGGATATGAAACAAAAGAAGTATCTGTAGAAGAATCAGTTGGGATGATAGCGGCAGAAATGGTGATTCCGTATCCACCAGGAATTCCATTGATTATGTATGGGGAAAGAATTACTTCAGAACATAAAGAGCAAATTATGTATTTAGAGAAAGCAGGCGCTCGTTTTCAAGGCAGTACGAAATATATGAAAGTGTATGATATAGAAAGTGGGTTTTAGGATGAAGGGATTATTTGTAACAATTGAAGGTCCAGAAGGTTCTGGTAAGACAACGTTAATTCAAAGTTTATTGCCATACTTTGAACAAAAAGAACAGAAGGTAATGGCGACGAGAGAACCAGGTGGTATTGCAATTTCTGAGGATATTAGAACGATTTTACATAAACAAGAATATACGATGATGGAAGCACGTACAGAGGCGCTTCTGTATGCTGCTGCACGTAGACAACATTTGGTGGAAAAAGTTATGCCAGCACTTAACGAGGACTACCTTGTATTATGTGATCGTTTTATAGATAGCTCTTTAGCGTATCAAGGATATGCAAGAGGATTAGGTATGGATAAAGTATTTGAAATCAATCGTTTCGCAACAGAGGACTGTATGCCTAGTTTAACGATTTACTTGGACATTGAACCAGAGATTGGTTTAGCCCGAATTGAAAAAGATGCAGGACGTGAAGTGAATCGATTAGATATGGAAGATATCTCTTTTCATAAACGTGTGCGTGAAGGATATTTACAAGTTGTAGAACGTTTCTCTGATCGAATTGTATTAGTAGATGCTGATCAACCAATGGAGAAACTTATAGAAGAAGTTGTTCAGATTATAGAAGATAAATTGTTATAATAGAAGGAAAGAATGAAATAAGTGAGGTATGCATTATGACGAAGACGTGGGAGCAGCTTTCTGCTATACAACCCATCGGTGTAAAAATGTTGATGAATAGCATTGCAAAAGAGCGTATATCCCACGCTTACTTGTTAGAGGGAGGGAAAGGGACAGGAAAGTTTGCGACGGCAATTCAAATGGCAAAGAGTTTCCTTTGTTCTCAGCGGAATGGGGTAGAGCCTTGTCATGTATGTACAAATTGTAAGCGAATTGATTCAGGTAACCACCCGAACTTACATATTGTAAAACCAGACGGATTATCTATTAAGAAGCAACAAATTCATGATTTACAAGAAGAGTTTTCAAAAACAGGATTAGAGGCAAATAAAAAAGTATATATTATTGAGCACGCAGACCGTATGACAGCAAATGCAGCGAATACACTCTTGAAATTTTTAGAAGAACCGAGTAGTGATACAACAGCTATTTTACTTACTGAACAAAGTCATCAAATTTTAAATACGATTTTATCTCGCTGTCAAGTTGTTACATTTAGAGCATTACCTACGGAATCTTTAATTAGGAGATTACAGGATGAAGGTATTACGGCATCTTTATCAACACTTGCTGCACAACTCACGAATAGTTTTGATGAAGCTTTAGCTTTATGTAGTGATGAATGGTTTGCACAAGCACGAGCTTTAGTGATAAAATTATGTGAAGCGCTCGAAAAGGATAAAGCCTCTATTTTTTTTGTACAAGAAAAATGGGGAAAACACTTTGGAGAGAAAGAACAATTACAGCAAGGTTTAGATATGTTACTCCTTATTTATAAGGATTTATTATATGTTCAACTTGGAGAAGAAGATCGTCTTGTTTTTCATGAGCAGAAAGAGATGTTTGAATCTTTCTCCTATGCTCAGAAGCGCATTGTATCAGCTCTCTTTAATATATTAGAGGCAAAAAATAGAATCAACGCTAATGTAAATGCGCAGCTTGTGTTCGAACAGTTAGTGTTGCGGTTGCAGGAGGGATGACCGTTTTGTATGATGTAGTAGGTGTTCGCTTTAAGAAGGCCGGAAAGGTGTATTACTTTGATCCGAATCAGTTCGATATCTCTGAAAATGAGTTTGTAATTGTAGAAACAGTAAGGGGTATTGAGTACGGGAAAGTAGTTATTACCAAAAAGCAAGTTGATGAAAACGACGTTGTATTACCGCTAAAAAAGGTTATTCGTATTGCAAATGAAAATGATCGTACCATTGTTGAAGAGAACAAACATGCTGCGAAAGAAGCATATCAAGTTTGTCAGCAAAAGGTAGTAGAGCATAATCTTGATATGAAACTTGTAGATGTAGAGTATACATTCGATCGCAATAAGATTATTTTCTACTTTACTGCGGATGGTCGGATTGATTTCCGCGAACTGGTGAAGGACTTAGCAGCAATTTTTAGGACAAGAATTGAACTAAGACAAATTGGTGTTCGTGATGAAGCGAAGATGCTTGGTGGTATTGGTCCATGTGGTCGTATGCTTTGTTGTTCTACTTTTTTAGGTGATTTTGAACCTGTATCTATTAAGATGGCAAAGGATCAAAATTTATCATTAAATCCTGCAAAAATCTCTGGTTTATGTGGTCGTTTAATGTGTTGCTTAAAGTATGAGAATGATGAATATGAGGCAGCAAAGGAACAACTTCCTGATTTAGATCAACGTATACAAACCCCGCATGGTACTGGCCGTGTTATCGGATTAAATATTTTAGAAAGATTAATTCAAGTGGAACTAGTAGACAAGGAACGGATAGTAGAATATACGTTAGATGAGTTAGTGAATAAAGGGGTCGTTTCGAGTCAAACCACAGATTAATGAGGTGGGTGCTTGTGGAGAAAAAAGATATTTTTGCATCGGTTTCTAGTATGGAAGAGCAAATTGGACATTTATACAAACAGTTGGGAGAATTAAAACAACATCTTGCAGAGTTGTTGGAAGAAAACCAACATATAAAAATGGAAAATGAAAATTTGCGACACCGTTTTGAAAAAGTGCAGATTAAAGAAAAACAAAAAACTCAAAAACGTAAAGAAGTGAAGCCAAAGACAGCTGATATTGGTGAAGGCTACGATAATTTAGCAAGACTATATCAAGAAGGTTTTCATATTTGTAATCTGCATTATGGAAGTGTACGTAAAGAGGGAGATTGTTTATTCTGCCTGTCATTTTTAAATAAAAAGTGAAATTACCTTTCCAATGATAATTGGAAAGGTAATTTTTTATACATGAGAGTAGAATGAAATATGTTTTTATTAGTAAAAGATGAAATAGGGTAGGTTAAGTGTAAGAAAAGGAGTAACATATGAATTTATATGAAGATGAACGTTTAGATTACTTATTAGCGCAAGATATGAAGATTGTACAAAGTCCATCAGTATTCAATTTCTCGTTAGATGCTGTTTTACTTGCAGACTTTGCTTGGGTACCAATTCAAAAAGGTAATTTACTTGATTTGTGTACAGGTAATGCAGTTGTACCCCTTCTATTAAGTACAAGGACGAAAGGGAATATTACAGGTGTGGAAATTCAAGAACGTTTATATGATATGGGAATCAGAAGCGTTCAATACAATAAGTTAGAAGAAAGAGTTCACTTAATACATGGGGATTTGAAAGATATGCCGGAGAGACTTGGACGTCATCAATATGATGTTGTCACATGTAATCCGCCTTATTTTCAAACACCTGCAACGTCTGAGAAAAATATGAATGAACATTTAGCAATAGCTCGTCATGAAATTATGTGTACATTAGAGGATGTTGTATCTGCAAGTAGTCAGCTAGTAAAGCAAGGTGGGAAAGTAGCATTTGTACATCGACCAGGCCGTTTACTAGATATTGTTACATTAATGCGTAAATACAAAATTGAACCAAAACGTGTACGATTTGTTTATCCAAAGGCAGGGAAAGAAGCGAATACGTTGTTAATTGAAGGAATTAAGGACGGAAACGCAGATTTGAAAATATTGCCACCTCTTTTTGTATATGAAGAAAATAATGAATATACAAAGGAGATTCGTTCAATTTTATATGGAGAAGAATAAGCATTGTTTTTATGTAGTAGAGTGCTCTGACGGAAGTTATTATGCTGGATATACAAATCATATAGAGAAGCGGATTCAGACGCATAATAGCGGAAAGGGAGCTAGGTATACGCGTGCTAGACTTCCTGTTGTTTTAAAATATGTAGAATCTCATGAAGATAAGCGTACAGCGATGCAAGCAGAGTACTATTTTAAGCAATTAAATAGAAAACAAAAAGAAGAATATATGCAAAAAGGAGAACGCTATGTGGCAACAAAAAAGCTTTCAACAAAATGAAAAGGGAGTTTTATATTTAGTACCAACTCCTATTGGAAATTTAGAAGATATGACATTTCGTGCAATCCGAATTTTAAAAGAAGCTGATTTAATTGCTGCTGAAGATACGAGACAAACGAAAAAACTTTGTAATTACTTCGAAATTGAAACACCTGTTATGAGTTACCATGAGCATAATAAGGAAGTAAGTGGGAAGAAAATATTAGATAAGTTAGACGAAGGAAAGACAGTAGCACTTGTTAGTGATGCTGGTATGCCTTGTATTTCCGATCCAGGTTACGATATTGTTGTAGAGGCTGTAGCGGAACAGTATCATGTTATCCCGCTTCCTGGAGCAAATGCAGCCCTTACAGCGTTAATTGCGTCAGGTCTTGAAACAAAACAATTTTATTTCTATGGATTTTTAAAAAGAAATAAAAAAGAAAGAAAAGTGGAGTTAGAGAAGCTTCGTTATGTACAAACTACAATGATGTTTTATGAAGCGCCTCATCGTTTAGATGATACTTTAATCTCGATGCAAGAAGTGTTTGGAAATAGAGAAATCGTATTATGTCGAGAGTTAACGAAAAAATTTGAGGAATTTATTCGTGGAACAGTCGAGGAAGCAATTGAGTGGACGAAAAAAAATGAAGTTCGTGGCGAGTTTTGTATTTTAGTAGCTGGTTCAACAGAAGAACCTGCCCCAGAAGAACAATGGTGGGAATCTATTTCGGTATATGATCATATTGAACATTATATAAACGAAAAAGGTATGAATTCAAAAGAGGCGATAAAAACAGTCGCTAAAGATCGAGATTTGTCGAAACGCGACGTATATCAAATCTATCATGTCGATAAAAAATAAGCTTCTCATAATTGAGAAGCTTATTTTGCTGTTTCGATATAATCTTGAAGTTCGTTTAAGATTTGCTCAGCGCCTTCTTTGCTTAAGATAATTTTACCTTCAGCTAAAGATAGGTTACCATCAGATACTTCACCAGTTACTTGGCAAGTCATGTTTGGCTTATATTTTTTTAAGATGATTTTCTCGTCATCAACGTAGATTTCAAGAGCATCCTTTTCTGCAATACCTAAAGTACGGCGTAATTCGATTGGAATTACTACACGACCTAATTCATCAACTTTACGAACGATACCAGTAGATTTCATAATTCTTTTCCTCCTAAAGAAATAGTTTATAAGTTTCGAGTCTATTTTCTAGATTCGTCATTTTTCGACAAAATACCCTATGGACATATGATACCAATCATTTACATTTCCGTCAATTCTTTAATTCTATATTTTTTAAAAAGATTTATAGATTTCTTACTTCTTATATATAATAGAATGTGAGTAATTTCTACTATTATTTCACTTTATTTTCAGAAAAATGTTTAAATTGTAAGTAGAGATTGTATATTTTCTTGAAATATGAGTAATAGATGATAAATATACTAATCATTAACTCGTTTTTATCACGCATTAACAAGCAATAAGATTCTAAATTTAAAGTTTGGCCGGCGCAAAGAAGTTAAGTGGGAGTCGGGCTGCTCGTAAAGCCCAATTGGTGTGGGCTAATAATCCGCGGGAGGGAACAAAACCCCGACAGATTAAAGTTTCACTTTATATATAAGTTTTTGATATACTATTTATAAATACATATGAGGTTATCCGGGAGGTCCAAAACAATGACAGAGGAAAACAAATCCTTTTATATTACTACCCCAATTTATTATCCAAGTGGAAAATTACACATTGGACATGCTTATACAACAGTAGCAGGAGATGCGATGGCACGATATAAGCGTATGCAAGGATATAATGTTCATTATTTAACAGGAACTGATGAGCATGGACAGAAGATCCAAAAGAAAGCAGAAGAATTAAACGTTACACCACAAGCATATGTGGATAACATCGTTGCAGGAATTAAAGAACTTTGGGAGAAGATGGATATCTCTTATGATGATTTTATTCGTACAACTGAAGATCGTCATAAAGATGTTGTTGAAAAAATCTTCAAGCAACTAGTAGATCAAGGTGATATTTATCTTGATGAATATGAAGGTTGGTATTCTGTACAAGATGAGACATTCTACACAGCGCATCAATTAGTAGATCCAATTATGGAAGGTGACAAAGTAGTTGGAGGAAAAAGCCCAGATAGTGGTCATGATGTAGAACTTGTTCGTGAAGAATCGTATTTCTTTAGAATGGGTAAATATGTCGACAGACTATTAAAATTCTATGAAGATAATCCACATTTCATTCAGCCAGAGTCTCGCAAGAATGAAATGATTAATAACTTCATTAAACCAGGCTTAGAAGATTTAGCGGTTTCTCGTACTTCATTTGACTGGGGTGTTCGTGTTCCAGGTAACCCAAAACACGTTATTTACGTATGGGTTGACGCATTATCTAACTACATTACAGCATTAGGTTATGGAACAGAAAATGAAGAGATGTATAAGAAGTTCTGGCCGGCTGATGTGCATTTAGTTGGAAAAGAAATCGTTCGTTTCCATACAATTTATTGGCCAATCATTTTAATGGCATTAGACTTACCTCTTCCGAAAAAAGTCTTTGCTCATGGTTGGATTTTAATGAAGGATGGAAAGATGAGTAAGTCAAAAGGAAACGTAGTAGATCCAGTCACATTAATCGATCGTTACGGATTAGATGCATTACGTTATTACTTACTTCGTGAAGTTCCATTCGGATCTGATGGCGTATTCACACCAGAAGGATTTGTGGAGCGTATTAATTTCGATTTAGCAAATGACTTAGGTAACTTATTAAATCGTACAGTAGCTATGATTGATAAGTACTTTAACGGTGAAATCCCTGCATTTAAAGCAAATGTAACGGAATTTGATGAAACGTTAGTAACGTTTGCACAGGATACATTGAAAAAAGTAGAAGAAGCAATGGAGAATATGGAATTCTCTGTAGCGTTAAGCTCAATTTGGCAATTGGTTAGCCGCACGAATAAATATATTGATGAAACACAACCTTGGGTATTAGCAAAAGATGAGAATGATTGTGAAAAGTTAGCTTCTGTAATGGCCCATTTAGCAGAAGTACTTCGTCAAACAGGTATTATGCTTATGCCATTCTTAACAGTAGCACCAAGCAAAATGTTTGCTCAGCTTGGCCTTACTGATGAAGCACATAAGTCTTGGGAAAGTCTATCTACAGTTGGCTGTATTCCAGCTGGAACAAAAGTAGAAAAGGGACAACCAATTTTCCCACGTTTAGAAATGGAAGTAGAGGTAGAATACATTAAAGAACAAATGAAAGCCTCTGCTCCTAAAGTAGAAGAGAAAAAAGAAGAAGAACCGAAGGCAGAAGAAATTACAATTGATGATTTCTTTAAAGTAGAATTACGCGTAGCTGAAGTATTATCTGCTGAGCCTGTGAAAAAAGCAGATAAGTTGTTAAAAATCCAGCTAGATTTAGGTACAGAAAAGCGTCAAGTTGTTTCTGGAATTGCAAAATTCTATTCGCCAGAAGACCTAAAAGGTAAAAAGGTTATTTGTGTAACAAACTTAAAACCTGTAAAACTACGCGGTGAATTATCCCAAGGTATGATTTTAGCAGGTGAAGAGAATGGCGTATTGTCATTAGCAACGATCGACCAAAATCTACCAAATGGTACAAAAATCAAGTAATTAAGACAAGAAAAGAGATGTTTCACGTGTAACATGTGTGAAGCGTCTTTTTTCTTTTTACACTCTCAATTTTTGCATTAAGATTGTAGTATTGTTATCGTTAAGTTAGTAAAGAGCTTATTTGTGTAGAATAAACTTGATTTCAATATAAAAGGAGTTATGTATGATGTTGTTTGATACACATTCACATTTGAATGCAGAGCAATTTGAAGAAGATTTGCAAGAAGTTATTGCACGAATGAAAGAAGCGGGAGTTACTTATACAGTTGTGGTTGGTTTTGATGAAGTAACGATAAAAAAAGCGCTTGAATTAGCTGAAGCCTATGATTTTATTTACGCTGCAGTTGGATGGCATCCGGTTGATGCCATTGATATGACGGAAGAACATTTAGCTTGGTTAGAAGAACTTGCTTCCCATCCTAAAGTTGTTGCACTTGGAGAAATGGGCTTAGATTATCACTGGGATAAGTCTCCAAAAGAAATACAGAAGGAAGTATTCCGCAAACAAATTGCATTAGCCAAAAAGGTGAAATTGCCGATTATTATACATAACCGCGATGCAACTCAAGATATTGTTGATATTCTAGAAGAAGAGAATGCGGCTGAAGTGGGAGGTATTATGCATTGCTTTAGTGGCAGCGTAGAAGTAGCAGAGCGATGTGTCGATATGAACTTTTTAATTTCGTTAGGCGGACCAGTTACATTTAAAAATGCTAAGAAACCGAAAGAGGTTGCTGCGGAGATTCCGTTAGAGAAATTGTTAATAGAGACGGACTGTCCATATTTAACACCACATCCATTTAGAGGAAAACGAAATGAACCGAGTTATGTAAAACTCGTAGCAGAAGAAATTGCGAACTTAAAAGGAATTTCTTATGAGGAAGTAGCAGAAGTAACAACAAAAAATGCAAAAGCTTTGTTTGGTGTTGAATAAAAAGGAGTGGGAGAACCCATTCTTTTTTATTTTTGTGAAAAAAGAATGGCGAATGAGGAAGTGTTACAATAAGGAGAGAGAACAAAGTTTTGGACATTCTATTTTTTAAAATGTAAGAATGGGGAAAATAATAATGGAAAAGTCGTCATTTTTTTGTTTTACTAAGTAGAGACGAAACGAGTGTGGAGGCAAGCATGAAAATTAAAGAGATTATCGTTGTAGAAGGTAAAGATGATACAGTTGCGATTAAGCGTGCTGTTGATGCAGATACAATTGAAACGAACGGTTCAGCAATCGGTGATCATGTTATTGAGCAAGTTAAATTAGCGCTACAAAAACGAGGCGTTATTATTTTTACAGATCCGGATTATCCTGGAGAGCGTATTCGGAAAATTATTTCTGATAAGGTTCCTGGATGTAAACATGCCTTTTTACCGAAGGAAGAAGCACTTGCTAAAAGGAAAAAAGGTGTCGGAATTGAGCATGCTTCTAATGAATCAATTCGCCGTGCTTTAGAGAATATACATGAAGAAATGGAAGCTTACACAAGTGAAATTAGTTGGAGCGATCTAGTCGATGCAGGCTTAGTGGGCGGGGAAATGGCAAAGAGTCGCAGAGAAAGAATGGGTAAGCTATTAAAGATTGGTTATACAAATGCAAAACAGTTACATAAACGTTTACAAATGTTTCAAGTTTCAAAAGAAGCATTTGCAGAAGCTTATAAGCAAGTCATACAGGAGGAAAAAAAATGAAGGATATCGCAACGCCAAATCGTACGAAAGACATTGTTGAAAAGTACGGATTTTCATTCAAAAAAAGTTTAGGACAAAATTTTTTAATTGATACGAATGTATTAAATCGTATCGTTGATCACGCTGAAATTGGTTCGGAAAGTGGTGCAATTGAAATTGGACCAGGTATCGGTGCGTTAACAGAACAATTAGCGAAGCGGGCTAAAAAAGTAGTGGCTTTTGAAATTGATCAAAGATTATTACCAATTTTAGATGAGACGTTAGCTCCATATAGCAACGTTACAGTTATCAATAAAGATGTACTAAAGGCAGATGTACATGAGGTGTTTAGTGAGCAATTTGAGGAAGGGCAAGATGTAATGGTAGTAGCTAACTTACCATACTATATTACAACGCCAATTTTATTTAAATTGCTGGAAGAGAAATTACCGGTTCGTGGATTTGTTGTTATGATGCAAAAAGAAGTGGGAGATCGTTTAGCTGCTAAGCCTGGAACGAAAGAATATGGTTCTTTATCCATTGCTATTCAGTATTATACAGAGGTAGAAACAGTTATGACTGTACCACGTACAGTGTTTGTACCACAACCAAATGTTGATTCTGCGATTATCCGTCTCCTAAAGCGCCCGAAACCAGTTGTAGAAGTAACAGATGAGACATTCTTCTTTGAAGTAGTACGAGCAAGTTTTGCACAGCGTCGTAAAACTTTAATGAATAATTTATCAAATAATTTAAATGGTTTCCCGAAAGATAAAGAGCTGTTGGATCGAATTTTAACAGAAGTAGGAATTGATCCAAAACGAAGAGGCGAAACGCTATCTATCGAGGAGTTTGCAACATTAAGTAATGCATTAGTTCTTCATAAATTGTCATAAGAATACAAAAGGGACAGTTCAACTTGAACTGTCCCTTTTGTCACCTTTCCTCTCCTACATTCATACTTTAAAAACAGGTAAGATGGCCTAACGAGTTTGGAGGTAGGAGAATGGCTTTACATGTTGGAGAATTAGTGGAACGATATTCTCATAATAGGGATATCCTTTTTCGTATTATAGAAATAAAAGGCGAGATAGCTATATTATTTGGAGAGGAAATTAGACTGGTGGCGGATGCCCCGCTTGAAGATTTAATTAGTATAGATCAACGAGAACATAAAAAAAGAGCGAAGCTTGAGAAAGAAACGATGGAGCGTACGTATCGATTGTTTCAACAAGATTATGTATTAATGAAACAAAGGCATGAACACACTTCAACGGGTGGATATACAAGTGAGGTGAATTATTTTCAAATGCCGGGACGTGTATTGCATATAGATGGAGACCCGTTATATTTGCGCAAGTGCTTAGACTTATATAATAAAATTGGTGTTCCTGTACAAGGTATTCATTGTAAAGAAACAGAAATGCATGAAAAGGTAGTAGATTTAATAGATCATTTTCGTCCGGATATTTTAGTTATTACGGGGCACGATGCATATACAAAGTCAAAAGGGGTAAAGGGAGATTTAGCAGCATATAGACATTCAAGGCATTTTGTACAGGCTGTTCGAGAAGTGAGAAAAAAATATCCATCATTGGATCAACTCGTTATTTTTGCTGGGGCATGCCAATCACACTTTGAAGCATTAATTCGAGCAGGCGCTAATTTTGCTAGTTCACCATCTAGAATTAATATTCACGCACTAGATCCTGTATATGTGGTGGGTAAAATTAGTTTTACGTCATTTATGGAGAGAGTCAATGTATGGGATGTTGTACGTAATACAATTACCGGTGAAAAGGGACTTGGTGGGATTGAGACGAGGGGGATTTTACGAACAGGATTACCCTTTCAACATTATGAAGAATAAGCAAGGTACATATGTATCTTGCTTCTTTGTATGGAAAGGATTTAAATCAGCTTGGATAAAAAGAGATAAGAACGCACAGACTACATAATGATACTTTTACAATATAGTATTTCTTCTATCTATTCGAACGCATAATGCTTTTATAATGATATTGTCTGTGAGTTGCGGTTAATAATTGGGATAGATATATCGTGTTTTAAGTGTTCAATCTAAATTACAGCGAGGTGTAACGAAGTATATGTCAAAACGTTTAGATGAAATTAAAAGCGAATTAGATCACCATCTTGGACAGAGACTGATGTTAAAGGCAAATAGTGGGAGAAGAAAAACAGTAGAACAATCAGGTGTACTTGCAGAAACGTACCGTTCTGTTTTTGTTGTACAATTGGATCAGCAAGAAGATGCGTTGCAACGTGTATCGTATAGCTATGCGGATGTTTTAACGGAGACAGTAGAGTTAACATTTTATGGTGAACCTCATAATGAAGTGATTTTATAATTCATGTATTGTTACATATATTCCCACAAATGAAAAGCTATATTATTTTGCATACTAATTATACCGTAGCAAAATAAGGAGGGACTCTGCATTGAGTAGACGAAGAGGTGTCATGTCAAATCAATTTAAAGAAGAGCTTGCAAAAGAGCTAGGCTTTTATGATGTTGTTCAGAAAGAAGGCTGGGGCGGAATTCGTGCGAAAGATGCTGGTAACATGGTGAAACGTGCTATAGAAATTGCAGAACAGCAATTAATGAAACAAAACCAGTAGTTGTAAGATACTTTCTATGCTACGGTAGCCGAGGAGTGATTCCTCGGCTTTTTGTACTCTAAAAGGTGCCATCATTTTACATAAGTAGTTTCATTCTGAATGCTTTTCGTTATAATTAGGGAAGTGTCATCGTCTTACTATAAATTTATGGTAAAATAAACGATAAAAGATTGAGTACATAGAGTGGGTGAATAGATTGAAGCTACTAGTGAAAGCACCAGCAAAGATTAATCTGTCGTTAGATGTACTGGGAAAAAGACAAGACGGATATCATGAAGTGAAAATGATTATGACAACAATTGATTTAGCGGATCGTTTAGAACTAATGGAATTAGCAGAAGACCGTATTGAAATTTTATCCCATAATCGGTATGTCCCAGACGACCAAAGAAATTTAGCTTATCAAGCAGCGAGATTATTAAAAGAGAAGTTTAATGTAAAAAAAGGCGTATCTATTACTATTGAAAAAACGATTCCAGTAGCAGCTGGATTAGCAGGTGGAAGTAGTGATGCAGCAGCGACATTACGTGGCCTTAATAAATTATGGAATTTAGGGCTTACAATTGACCAGTTAGCAGAGCTAGGCGCAGAAATTGGATCAGATGTATCGTTTTGTGTATATGGTGGGACAGCAATTGCCACTGGAAGAGGAGAGCAAATTGAGCACATAAAAACTCCGCCTTCTTGTTGGGTTATTTTAGCAAAACCCCATATTGGTGTATCTACTGCTGATGTGTATGGAAATTTAAAGTTAAATCGAGTTACACATCCAAATGTAGATAAAATGGTTGATGTCATAAATGCTGGGGATTACAAAGGGATTTGTGATACTGTTGGTAACGTTTTAGAAGATGTAACGTTTGCGATGCACCCTGAAGTTGCACGTATTAAGGCACAGATGAAGCGATTTGGGGCGGATGCCGTATTAATGAGTGGAAGTGGCCCAACCGTATTTGGTCTTGTGCACCATGATTCGCGAATGCATCGTATATATAATGGATTAAAAGGATTTTGTGAACAAGTATATGCAGTACGTTTATTGGGAGAGCGAGAAACGCTTGAATAAAGACGTATAATACGGTATGATTTGTTTAGAATATTCGTGATTTGAGGTGAGAGTATGAAAATTAGACGAAGTACAAGATTAGTCGATATGACGTATTACTTGTTACAAAATCCTCGTCAGCTAGTTTCTCTCACTTTTTTTGCTGAAAGGTATCAATCAGCTAAGTCTTCCATTAGTGAAGATTTAGTTATTATTAAGCAAACGTTTGAACAACAAGGGGTCGGCACATTGCAAACGATACCAGGAGCAGCAGGAGGAGTGAAATATATACCATATATAAGTGCGGAAGAGGCAGATCTCATTATTGGAGAGCTTTGTAGCCTATTTGAAAATCCAGGTCGTATTTTACCCGGTGGTTACTTATATATGACAGATCTTTTAAGTAATCCTCGTCATATTAATGGCGCAGGTCGTTTGTTTGCTTCTGTTTTTGCTAGGCAACCAATTGATGCGGTTATGACGGTGGCAACGAAGGGGATTCCACTTGCTTATGCGGTGGCAAATTACTTAGATGTACCGGTAGTAATTGCAAGAAAAGATAATAAGGTAACAGAAGGCCCAACAGTTAGTATTAATTATGTATCAGGTTCTTCTAAGCGAATTCAAACAATGACGTTAGCAAAGCGTAGCCTTCCAGAAGGATCAAATGTTTTAATTATTGATGACTTCATGAAAGCTGGCGGGACAATTCAAGGTATGATGAGTATGTTAGAAGAGTTTAAGGCTAATGTTGTTGGTATTGGTGTATTAGTAGAATCCACGGATATTGAGGAAAGACTAATTAATAATTTTGTATCATTAATTCGTCTATCAGAAGTTGATGTGAAAGAAAAAGCGATTCAAGTGCAAAAGGGAAATTATTCACTGGCACCATTTGATGAAGGGCTTGTAGAGGCTGAGTAAAAAGGTAAAGCAGATCGCTTTATCTTTTTTTTATTCTATTTATAAATTATAAAATAGATGGACAAACTGCTTTTCGTGCACTATTTTTAAAGAGTAAAAATAAATAATAAAAGGGTGGAAAAATATGAAAGTTGTTCAAACAAGCAATGCACCACAAGCAATTGGACCATATTCACAAGGGATTATTGTAAATAATATGTTTTACAGTTCAGGACAAATTCCGTTAACTGCAAGTGGAGAGCTTGTAGCAGGAGACGTGACAGTACAAACAGAGCAAGTATTTCAAAATTTACAAGCAGTATTAGAAGAAGCAGGTGCTTCATTTGATTCAGTAGTAAAAACAACAGTATTCTTAAAAGATATGGATGATTTTAATGCTGTTAATGAAGTATACGGCTCTTATTTCTCTACTCATAAGCCAGCTCGTTCTTGTGTACAAGTAGCAAAATTACCGAAAGATGTTTCAGTTGAAATCGAAGTAATTGCCCTAGTTAAGTAGTTCTTTGTAAGCGATAACCTCTACTAATCTCTATATTCAATTACATTAAAAATTTTTATCTTAAAAATTTTTAAAAAATTAAAGGGAAAATAGAAATTTTGTGGAATTTATACAAATATATCGCTTATTTAGAAAAGGGTGGTGAACACAAGATGGAAGTGACTGACGTAAGATTACGCCGCGTAAACACAGAGGGCCGCATGAGAGCAATTGCCTCTATTACTCTAGACCATGAATTTGTTGTTCATGATATTCGTGTAATTGATGGTAATAATGGATTATTTGTAGCAATGCCAAGTAAACGTACTCCAGATGGAGAATTCCGTGACATTGCACATCCAATTAATTCTAATACACGCTCTAAAATTCAAGATGCGGTTTTAACAGAGTATCATCGTTTAGGCGAGTTAGAAGAGGTTGAGTTTGAAGAAGCGGGTGCTTCGTAAAATTCGAATGAAGAGGTCTTTTTAAAGAAAGCCCTATAATTTTGCAACAAACTCCTGTAAGCATTTACAGGAGTTTGTTTTTTTTTGTAGTTTTATACATTTTGCGTGCGGAAAATTCAGAATTTATTAAAATGAGGAGTAAAACTTCTAATTTTTTCAAAATCAATTTAAATAGTATAGCTTATTTCTTAAAAAAGATACTAAAGAGTAAAACATCGTATGAGAATTATGGTAAAATTTAATAGTTAAAATGTGTTTCTTGAAATATATGATGATTTAGGATAATATCGTTAATGGATAAATAGGTTGCGATGGAGGGTCTATATGTCAAACAGATTTGCAGTGATTCTAGCTGCAGGTAAAGGCACACGTATGAAGTCTAAGCTATACAAAGTGCTTCATCCTGTATGTGGAAAACCTATGGTACAACATGTTGTCGATCAAGTATCTCAATTAGGATTGCAGAAACTTG
Organism: Bacillus sp. BML-BC051; assembly: GCF_019656175.1. Lineage (NCBI taxonomy): Bacteria > Bacillati > Bacillota > Bacilli > Caryophanales > Bacillaceae > Bacillus > Bacillus sp. BML-BC051. The sequence continues at coordinate 31,081 of NZ_BPLI01000008.1, read as the reverse complement.
TAACAGTCGTAGGACATGGTGCTGAAATGGTACAAGAACAGCTAGGAAACGTAAGTGAGTTTGCATTACAAGCAGAACAACTTGGTACAGCGCATGCTGTAGATCAAGCTGCAAGTGTACTTGCAAATGAAGAAGGAACAACTTTAGTTATTTGTGGTGATACGCCGCTAATAACTGCTGAAACGATGGAATCATTGCTTCAGCAACATAAAGAAGCAGGGGCAATGGCAACGGTGCTAACAGCTTACATAGAAGAGCCTGCTGGATATGGTCGTATCGTTCGTAACGAGAATGGTCATGTTGAAAAGATTGTTGAGCATAAGGATGCAAATGAGAAAGAATTAGCTATTAAAGAAATCAATACAGGTACGTATTGTTTTGATAACAAAGCTTTATTCGCTTCGCTTTCTAAAGTTTCAAATGATAACGTACAAGGTGAATATTACCTGCCAGATGTTATTGAGATTTTAAAAAATGAAGGTCACATTGTATCGGCTTATCAAACAGAGCACTTCGATGAAACGTTAGGTGTTAACGACAGAGTCGCTCTATCGCAAGCGGAAATTATTATGAAAAACCGTATCAACCGAAAGAACATGGTAGATGGTGTTACGATTATTGATCCAAGTAACACGTATATTTCTGCTGATGCAATTATCGGTAGTGATACAGTTCTTCATCCAGGAACAATTATTGAGGGAAACACTGTAATCGGTTCTGATTGTGAAATTGGACCGCATACAGTAATTCGCAATAGTGAAATTGGAGATCGTACGACAATTCGTCAATCTACTGTACATGATAGTAAACTTGGTACAGAAGTATCGGTTGGTCCATTTGCACATATTCGCCCAGATTCAGTTATTGGAGATGAAGTACGCGTTGGAAACTTCGTGGAAATCAAAAAAACTGTTTTTGGTAATAGAAGTAAAGCTTCACACTTAAGTTATATCGGGGATGCACAAGTTGGAGAAGACGTGAATCTTGGTTGTGGTTCAATTACGGTGAACTATGACGGTAAGAATAAATTCAAAACTGTGATTGGTAATGGGGTATTTATTGGATGTAATTCAAACCTTGTTGCTCCTGTAACAGTTGAAGATGGTGCTTATGTGGCAGCAGGCTCTACAATTACAGAGAATGTTCCATCAAAAGCATTATCGGTAGCACGTGCACGTCAAGTTAACAAAGAAGACTATGTTGATCAATTGCTGAATAAGAAAAAATCATAATGTGGAGGGTTAATCTAGATGTCGACTCAATATCTAAATTCTAATTTGAAAGTATTCTCTTTAAACTCTAATAAGGAACTTGCTGAGCAAATTGCAAAGCACATTGGAGTAGGACTAGGAAAATGTTCTGTTGATCGTTTTAGTGATGGAGAAGTTCAAATTAACATTGAAGAAAGTATCCGTGGTTGCGATGTATTCATTATTCAATCTACAAGCTTCCCAGTAAACGAACATATCATGGAATTACTTATTATGATCGATGCATTAAAGCGTGCATCTGCAAAAACAATTAATATTGTTATTCCTTACTATGGTTATGCGCGTCAAGACCGTAAAGCGCGTTCTCGTGAACCAATTACATCGAAACTTGTAGCAAACTTGCTTGAAACAGCAGGTGCAACTCGTGTAATCACTCTAGATTTACATGCTCCACAAATTCAAGGGTTCTTTGATATCCCAATCGACCACCTAATGGGTGTACCGATTCTTTCAGATTACTTTGAAACAAAAGGTCTTAAAGATATCGTAATCGTATCACCTGACCACGGTGGGGTAACTCGTGCTAGAAAAATGGCGGATCGCCTAAAAGCACCAATCGCTATTATTGATAAGCGTCGTCCTCGTCCGAACGTATCAGAGGTAATGAACATTATCGGTAATATTGAAGGTAAAACAGCAATTTTAATTGATGACATCATTGATACAGCTGGTACAATTACATTAGCAGCAAACGCTCTTGTTGAGAACGGTGCTTCTGAAGTATATGCTTGCTGTACACACCCAGTATTATCTGGTCCAGCAATTGAGCGTATCCAAAACTCAAATATTAAAGAGTTAGTTGTAACGAACTCTATCGTATTACCGGAAGAGAAGAAAATCGACAAAGTACATGAACTTTCAGTTGCTCCATTAATCGGAGAAGCAATCATTCGTGTATACGAAGAAGAATCTGTAAGTGTATTATTCAATTAATTGGATAGAATGAGACGTAACCAAGATTGGTTACGTCTTTTCGTATCGAAAAAAGAAAGTAGTGGTACAAGAATGAAATTGATAGTAGGACTTGGGAACCCGGGTAGAGAATATGAATTAACAAGGCATAATATTGGATTTATGGCAATTGATGAACTTGCAAAGCGTTGGAATATTTCTTTGAATGAACAAAAATTTAAAGGAGTATTTGGTGCAGGATTTGTTAATGGAGAAAAAGTAATCTTATTAAAGCCACTTACATATATGAATTTATCTGGGGAAAGTATTCGTCCACTCATGGATTACTATAAAATTGATGTTGAGGATTTCGTTGTTCTGTACGATGATTTAGACATCCCTGTAGGTAAATTACGCCTTCGTATGAAAGGTAGTGCTGGTGGACATAATGGTGTGAAATCAACAATTTCACATTTAGGAACACAAGAGTTTCAACGCATCCGCATGGGAATTGATCGTCCGAAAAATGGCATGAAGGTAGTAGATTACGTATTAGGACGTTTTACATCAGAAGAAATTCCTGATGTGGGTCATTCTATTGAAAAAGCAGCGGATGCATGTGAAGAATGGTTAAATAAACCTTTTCTTCAAATCATGAATACCTTCAATAGTTAAGGGTATGATTGGGAATAATTTGTTTTATTTTTACCCATACTAGTAGTAATTGGATTTTTAGGAGGCTAGTATGGAAGGTTATTATTATTGCAGACATTGCGGGAGTAATGTAGGCTCCGTTACTGCAGAAAAAGTATATAGCGACGTTTTATTTCAACTAACAGAGCAAGAAGTAGTAGAGATGATTCATTTTCATGAGAATGGAAATATATATATACAAACGATTTGTGAATCGTGTCAAGAAACGCTCGCATCTTATCCTGAGTATTATGAATATGAAAAATTTCTGCAATAAAATGTTGTCGCTTTGGCATGTCCAAAGCATTTTTCTGTTTTCTTTTTCCGAAATATTTGCATAAAATATAGTGGCTTGCTCTTTATGTTGAGAGGGGTTTTGAAAATGATAGGTTTATTAGAGCAATTTTATAAAAATGAAGAGATCCAATCGGTTATTAATGGATTAGAAGATGGTTTAAAAGAACAGCTTGTATCAGGTATGGCAACCTCTTCTCGTTCGTTATTAATGGCGGCCTTATATAAAAAAACAAAAAAATCACAACTTATTGTGACGCATAATTTATATCAAGCGCAAAAAGTACATGAAGATTTAGTGGCGTTACTTGGTGAAAAAGATGTGTGGCTATACCCAGTAAATGAATTGATAGCATCAGAAATTGGTGTTGCAAGCCCAGAATTGAAGGCGCAACGTATTGAAGTATTGAATCGTTTAGCTGCAGGAGAGAATGGGATTATTGTAGCGCCGGTTGCGGGACTACGCAGATTTTTACCAATGAAAGAATTGTGGAAGCAAAGGCAAATCGAAATTAATCTAGGGCAAGAGATTGATTTAGATACATTCTTGCATACTTTACATCATATTGGTTATGAGCGTAAGTCGATGGTAGAGGCTCCTGGGGAATTCAGTTTGCGCGGGGGAATATTAGATATTTATCCATTAACTGAAGAGTTACCATTTCGTATTGAATTTTTCGACACAGAAGTTGATTCTATTCGATTATTTGATGTGGATGAACAGCGCTCTCAAGATAAAAAAGAAAGTGTTAGATTTGGTCCAGCAACAGAGTTTTTATTTTCACAGGAAGAATTGAAGTCGGGAATTAAGCGTCTTGAGGAAGGTTTGACTAAGACGATGCAAAAACTTTCCGATGATAAATTGAAGACTACAGTGCTTGAGACGGTAAGTCATGAAATTGAGATGCTAAAAAACGGGCAAAGTATAGAACAGATGTTTAAATATTTATCTATTTTCTATAACGAACCTGCTAGTCTGATAGATTATTTACCAGAAGATGGTATTGTGGTTTTAGATGAGATCTCCCGTATTCAAGAAACAGCATCACATCTTGAAACGGAAGAGGCGGAATGGTATATCTCACTTCTTGGTGAGGGAACAATTATTCAAGATTTATCTTTCTCACACTCGTTTGAGGAATTTCTTCATCATAAAAAAAGAAGTTTTGTATATTTAACGTTATTCCTACGTCATATAGCACATACACATCCGCAAAACATTGTGAATGTGACATGTAAAACAATGCAAGATTTCCATGGGCAGATGCAGTTGTTGAAAACTGAAATCGATAGATGGAACGAAGGGCATTTTACGACTGTTGTGCTCGGAACTGATGATGAACGTGTAAAAAAACTACAACATATTTTAAGTGATTATGATATTGAGGCAGATATCGTAGAGGGCACAGATATATTATTGCCTGGAAGGTTACAAATTGCTGTAGGTGATTTACATGCAGGATTTGAAATGCCGATGCAAAAGCTTGTTGTTATTACTGAAAAAGAGCTTTTTCATAAGAAAGTTAAAAAATCACAACGTAAGCAAAAATTATCTAATGCCGAACGTATTAAAAGTTATTCGGAATTAAAAGTTGGGGATTATGTAGTTCATGTAAATCATGGTATAGGTAAATTTTTAGGTATCGAGACGTTAGAGATTAATGGCGTTCATAAAGATTACTTGAATATTAAATATCAAGGTAATGATAAGTTATACGTTCCAATTGAACAAATTGACCAAGTGCAGAAATATGTAGGATCTGAAGGTAAGGATCCTAAAGTTTATAAATTAGGCGGAAATGACTGGAAAAAGGTCAAAACGAAAGTTGAAAAATCTGTACAAGACATTGCGGATGACCTAATTAAATTATATGCTGAACGCGAAGCTTCAAAGGGTTATGCATATACACCAGATACGGCAGAACAACAAGAGTTTGAATCTTCTTTCCCATATCAAGAGACAGAGGATCAATTACGTTCTATTGAAGAGATTAAGAAAGATATGGAACGTGGACGTCCGATGGATAGGCTTCTTTGTGGTGACGTAGGATATGGAAAGACGGAAGTAGCTATCCGTGCGGCATTTAAGGCAATTATGGATGAAAAACAAGTTGCAATTTTAGTGCCGACAACGATCCTTGCACAACAACACTATGAAACAATTCGAGAGCGTTTTCAAGATTATCCAATCAATATAGGATTATTAAGTAGATTCCGTACGAGAAAACAGCAAAATGAAACAATTAAAGGCTTAAAAGATGGCACGGTAGACATTGTAATCGGAACGCATCGTATTTTATCTAAAGATGTTACTTATAAAGATTTAGGTCTTCTTATTATTGATGAAGAACAAAGATTTGGTGTAACGCATAAAGAAAAAATTAAACAATTAAAAGCAAATGTTGACGTATTAACATTAACGGCAACTCCGATCCCGCGTACACTTCATATGTCTATGCTTGGTGTGCGTGACTTATCTGTTATTGAGACACCACCAGAAAATCGTTTCCCAGTCCAAACGTATGTAGTAGAGTATAATCCAGCGTTAATGCGAGAAGCGATAGAACGAGAGCTTGCAAGGGGTGGACAAATTTACTTCCTATATAATCGTGTGGAGGATATCGAAAGAAAAGCGGATGAAATTTCGATGTTAGTTCCAGACGCGCGTGTAACTTATGCACATGGGAAAATGAACGAAAGTGAATTAGAGTCTGTTATGCTATCGTTTTTAGAGGGACAGCATGATGTTCTTGTAAGTACAACAATTATTGAGACGGGTGTAGATATTCCGAATGTAAATACGTTAATTGTATTTGATGCAGATCGTATGGGATTATCGCAGTTGTATCAGCTTCGTGGGCGTGTTGGACGTTCTAATCGTGTTGCATATGCATACTTTGCATACAAACGAGATAAAGTGTTATCAGAAGTTGCAGAGAGGCGTCTACAAGCCATTAAAGAGTTCACAGAGCTTGGATCAGGTTTCAAAATTGCGATGAGAGACTTATCTATTCGTGGTGCAGGTAACTTGTTAGGTGCCGAACAGCATGGATTTATTGATTCTGTCGGATTTGATCTATATTCTCAAATGTTGAAAGATGCAATTGAACAGCGTAGAGGAACAGATGGGGCTGAAAATACAGTTAATGTTGAAATTGATTTAGAAGTAGATGCATATTTACCAGATGCTTATATTTCAGATAGTAAACAAAAAATTATGATGTATAAACAGTTTAGAGGTGTTTCTGCAATGGAGGATATTGAAGAGTTGCAGGAAGAGATGATAGATAGATTTGGTGATTACCCGCAAGAGGTTGGTTATTTATTACAAATTGCAAATATTAAAGTATTGGCAATGAAAGAACAAATTGAGTTAATTAAGCAAAATAAATTTGAAGTAACAATTCTGTTCTCAGAACAAGCAAGTCAAAATATTGATGGTGGAAAATTATTCATGCTTGGAAATAGTTTTGGACGTATGATCGGTCTAGGGATGGAAGGATCACAATTGAAAATCGTTATGAAAACAAATGGCTTAGAGACATCGAAGTGGTTAACAATTGCTGAAAATTTATTAAAAGGCCTACCAGATGTAAAAAAAGAAGTCATAAATGCCTAATATAAGATAAAAAAATACAATTCGGCGTGCATAGAAGAACTAATGTGTAAAATACTATGTCTAACAGTTGGTGATTTTTACATGAACAGGTAAATTCACCACTTTCATCATCAGTAGAAAGTGAGGCAGCATTAGAATGAAAGCAACTGGAATCGTACGTCGAATTGATGATTTAGGTAGGGTAGTAATCCCGAAGGAAATTCGTAGAACTTTACGTATTCGAGAAGGGGACCCACTAGAAATATTTGTTGATCGCGATGGAGAAGTAATTTTGAAGAAATATTCTCCGATTAGTGAACTAGGCGATTTTGCAAAAGAATATACGGAAGCTTTATACGATAGCTTAGGACATAATGTGCTTGTATGCGATCGTGATTCTATTATCGCGGTAGCAGGCATATCTAAAAAAGAATACTTAAATAAAAGCGTTGGCGATTTAATTGAGAAGACAATGGAAGATCGTAAGTCTGTAATTATGACGGATGAAAGCGAAATTTCAATTATTGATGGGGTGACAGAAAAAGTTAGTTCCTATACAATTGGACCGATTGTTGCGAATGGGGATCCAATTGGAGCTGTTATTATCTTCTCTAAAGAGGCTATTATAAGTGAGGTAGAGCATAAGTCAGTAAATACAGCTGCGAGCTTTTTAGCGAAACAAATGGAGCAGTAAGGTCATATCGAATTTTAGAAGTAGCAATCTTTCCTAATTATGATATTTCTTCTTGAGAAATCAATTATTTGGAGATATATGTATATTGAAAAAAGGTAGCGCTTTGCTACCTTTTTTCGTTGAACATTTCTAGCGTTGCACGAACGTATTATTGCTCGTGTAGGTAAGGAAGCTTGTCCTTTTCTTTATGATATAATACGAGGGGTGAGAATAGAAAAAGGAGTTTTCTTGTATGGAATCGAAGAAGTATCAAGCCTTTTGGCGTGGGGCTATTATATTAACAATCGCAAGTTTTGTTACAAAGGTATTAAGCGCTTTTTACCGTATTCCATATCAAAATATAGCGGGTGATATTGGTTTTTATATTTACCAACAAATTTATCCGTTTTATGGATTTTGTTTAATTTTAGCTACTTATGGATTCCCCATTATAATTTCAAAAATGGTTGCGGAACGATTAGAGCGAGGGAAACAAAAAGAAGCAGAAGAAATTATTTGTGTATCTTTTTGGTTTTTATTAGGAATTGGTTTCATAGGCTTTTTTACATTGTTTTTTGGTGCCGAAGCAATTGCAACAGCTATGGGCGATATACACTTAGATAAGTTATTACGTGTTATTTCATTTTCATTCATATTGATGCCGTTTCTATCTGTAGCAAGAGGATATTTTCAGGGGTTCAATAATATGATGCCAACAGCTGTTTCGCAAGTGATAGAACAAACGATTCGTGTTTCTATTATTGTATTTTTATCTCTATTCCTAATTGCTCACGGATTTGATTTATATACGGTCGGTGCAGGTGCTATGTTAGGTTCAATCGCAGGCGGACTGATTGGGATTATCGTACTTGTACTTTATATGCGTCATGACTTTCGTTCTATATTCTTCAAAAGTGTAAAGAGAATTAAGGGGAAAAAGAGGATTATTAAAATTCTGTTTTGGCAGGGTTTGGCGATTTGTGTTAGTAATTTAGTGCTTATTTTTATACAAATGGCTGATTCTGTTTCCTTCTATTCTTTACTTATTGGGGCAGGAGAGCCAGCTGAAAGTGCAAAGGTATTAAAAGGTGTGTATGACAGAAGTATCCCGCTTATGCAATTAGGGACTGTCGTGACAACTTCTTTCTCGTTGTCGCTTATTCCAATCATTACAGCGGCGAAGGAAAGAGGAGATCTTTCCTTTATTCGAGAAAAGGTAAAGTTAGCAATGAAAATAACATTTGTTATTGGATTTGCAGCGGCCATTGGATTAACTTGTATTATTCAGCCTACGAATATTATGCTGTTTGAAAATAGTGATGGGTCAGATGTTTTATCCATTTTATCTTTATCTATTTTATTTAGTTCATTGTCAATTACAACTGCTTCTATTTTGCAAGGGCTAGGACAAACATTAAAACCAGCAATATTCGTTATATTTGGGAGTTGTTTAAAGTTAGCTTTAAATTATATATTAATGCCGTATTTTGGTGTGAAGGGAGCTGCAATTGCAACACTAGTTGCGTTAATTGTAATTTCTGTGTTAAATAGTGCATTACTTATGCAAGCCGTATCGGAATCGCTCATCGATAAACGTAATATGTTAGGTGTAGTTATTAGTGGTATCGGTATGGGATTTGTATTAATAATGTTTATGCGTGTAATGCAAATGTCTGGATTAGTAATTGATACGGAACATAGAGGAATCGCGACAATTGAGGCATTGTTAGGTGTAGCTATCGGCGGATTGGCATATATGTTTTTGATTTTAAAATTACGTGTATTTACAAAAGCGGAAATAGGAACCGTGATGAAAAAAGAGAAAAAAGAAGGTTCATTGAAGAAGAGTGGATAGAGGTGGCAGATTGTGAGTGGAATCATTACTATTTTAGGGTTAGGTGCTGGTGAGCTAGATCAGTTAACGATGGGTGTATATCGAAAAATAAAAGAAGCAGATCACATGTTTGTTCGAACGAAGGAACACCCCGTTATAGAAGAGTTGGAGAAAGAAGGTATACAATATACAGCCTTTGACAGTGTATATGAAGCACATGATACATTTGAAATTGTATATGAAACAATTGCGAATACATTGTTAGAACAAGCTGAAGGCGCAGAAATCATCTATGCCGTGCCAGGGCATCCGCTTGTAGCGGAAAGAACGGTTCAGCTACTATTAGAAAAAGGCGAAGTAGCGAATGTTGAAGTGCGCATTGAAGGTGGACAAAGTTTCCTTGATCCAATGTTTGCAAGTCTAAAGATTGATCCGATTGAAGGATTCCAATTAATTGATGCCACATCATTTGAAAGAGGACAATTAGAATTACGTCAACATTTAATCTTTTGCCAAGTATATGACGCATTCGTTGCATCTGATGTGAAATTAACATTAATGGAGATGCTGCCAGATGATTATGAAGTATATATCGTAACAGCTGCAGGGACTTCATTTGAACAGGTTAAAAAGGTGCCGTTGTACATGTTAGATCATGAAACGGAATTAAATAATTTAACGAGTGTATATGTACCACCCGTTCAGGAACGTGCGTCCTTGTATCAACAGTTTGATGTGCTTAGAGAAATTATTGCAGACCTTCGTGGACCAAATGGTTGTCCGTGGGATAAAAAGCAAACACATCAATCTTTAAAGAAGTATTTAATTGAGGAAGCTTATGAAGTGTTGGAAGCAATTGATGAAGAGGACGACGACCACTTAGTAGAGGAACTGGGTGATGTATTATTACAAGTTATGCTGCACGCTCAAATCGGAGAGGACGAAGGTTGGTTCTCTATAGATGATATTATTCGGACTTTATCTGAGAAAATGGTTCGTCGCCATCCGCATGTATTTGGGAATACAGATGTAAATAGTGCTGATGAAGTACTTGCTAATTGGGAAGAAATTAAAAAACAAGAAAAAGGATTCGTGAAAGAATCTGTTTTAAATGGAGTTCCAAAAAGTTTGCCACAGTTACTACGCGCTTATGAAATCCAGAAAAAAGCTGGCAAGGTTGGTTTTGATTGGGTTGATGTACAACCGATGATAGAGAAAGCTTTAGAAGAATGGCAAGAGTTCCAACAAGAAGTTACAAATATGGATGAGGCGAAGATGTTAGGTGAATTTGGCGATTTACTATTTGCGTTTGTTAATATAGCTCGTCATTATAAAATAGATCCCGAAGAGGCGTTACATGCAACGAATGAGAAATTCGTCGGTCGTTTCTTATACATGGAAGCAAAGGTAGCTGAAATGAATAAAGAGATGCAAGATTTATCATTAGAGCAGTTGGATGTTTTATGGGAAGAGGCAAAACAAACAGAGCGTTAATAGGGGGATTTGATATGCGTTTAGATAAGTTTTTAAAAGTATCACGTTTAATTAAAAGAAGAACATTAGCGAAAGAAGTAGCTGATCAAGGAAGAATATCAATTAATGGTCAAGTGGCAAAAGCGAGTTCAGATGTGAAAGTAGCTGATGAATTAACAATTCGTTTTGGTCAAAAAATAGTAACTGTAAAAATAAACGAATTGAAAGAAACGACCAAAAAAGAAGATGCAGCAAATATGTATAGTTTAGTTCGCGAAGAAAAGGTAAAGGCTGAAGAAGGCTTGTTCTAAAATCAATTATCCCTTCATACATTACTATTAGCTAGTATAAATGTAGGGGGGATTTACGTGAATAATGGTTACTCACCTATGTCTTCTAATCAACAAAATGTTTCTGTAGAGCATGATATTATTATGCGTGGCAGGCGTGTAATTGATATTACCGGTGTAAAGCAGGTAGAGAGTTTTGATAGCGAAGAGTTTTTGCTTGAGACTGTAATGGGCTTTTTAACAATTCGTGGTCAAAATTTGCAAATGAAAAATTTAGATGTGGAAAAAGGTGTTGTATCGATTAAAGGGAAAGTTCATGAGATGCTGTATATTGATGAGAATCAAGGGGAGAAAACTAAAGGATTCTTTAGTAAGTTGTTTAAATGAGCCTAACAATTCAGTTGTATACGATGCTCTCAATGATCGGAATGGGTGCTTGGATTGGAGCGTCTTTAGATACATACCAACGATTTTTAAAGCGGCAAGAACGTAAACGTTGGCTTGTGTTTATACATGATATACTATTTTGGATTGTCCAAGCGTTATTCGTCTTTTACGTATTGCTTCTTGTAAATGAAGCTGAACTACGTATATATGTATTTTTGGCATTATTATGTGGTTTTGCGGCGTATCAAAGCTTATTGAAAGCACTATACATGAGATTGTTAAATTTTCTCATCTATATTTTTATGCAAACAACAAACTTTTTTGTTCAAATTATAAAGCTACTCATGATAAAACCTGTTATTATTATAGCGCAGCTATTTATTGCATTTATATTATTCTTATTTCGTATACTGCTTTCAATTGGACATGTGTTATGGAAAATGGTGATTTGGATATTACTTTTCATATGGAAAGTTTTTTTCTGGCCTGTTCGATTTATTGCTTCGCTCATATGGAAACTTCTCCCTAATCGTGTTAAACTTTTTATAATGAAACATGTAGGGTTCCTGCAATATATAGCAAAATTAAAGGGACATATCTTCCAATTATGGGAGCGTATAAAAAAGAAGTTAGGGGGACCTCGGAAATGAGGGAACTGAGACAAAGAACAATCGAAAAACAGAGTCCAAATCCTGTTAAAGAGCATATAATACAAACGGATGAGAACAGGAAGCGACTTTATCGCCGTTTAGCGGTTTTTCTTGTCTTTGCTTTTACAATTATTGCGAGTATTAGTGTAACGTTTTATCAACAAAACAGTTCCATTAGAGCAAAAGAAGCAAAAGTTAAGGACATGAAAAAAGAACTGGATTCATTAACGAATAAAGAAAAGAGTCTAAAAGACGAAGTTCAAAAGTTAAATGATGAAGAGTACGTATTAAAGATTGCTAGAAGGGATTATTTCTTCTCTGGAAAAGGGGAGATAATTTTTCCTGTTTCTAAGTAGAGTATGTCTTATTGACACTATATTTTAGGATTATATATAATAAAGTAAAATTTGACTTTTTAACCACTAAGGAGGAGCATTTTTTTTATGTCAATCGAGGTAGGCAGCAAGTTACAGGGTAAAGTAACAGGTATTACAAATTTTGGGGCTTTTGTGGAGCTGCCAGAAGGCTTAACGGGTCTTGTTCATATTAGTGAAGTTGCTGATAATTATGTGAAAGATATTAACGATCACTTAAAAGTGGGCGACCAAGTAGAAGTAAAAGTTATTAACGTTGAAAAAGATGGCAAGATCGGTCTATCTATTAAGAAAGCGAAAGAGCGTGAAAAAACAGAAGGAGATCGTCCACGTGGTGAATACCAACGCGGTGGCGGCGATCAACAACGTTCTGGACGTCCACAACGTAATCGTTCTTTCAACAGAGATAATCGTGGCGGCGGTAACGAACGAGCTCCAAAAGAAACATTCGAGCAAAAGATGGCACGTTTCTTAAAGGATAGTGAAGATCGTTTAACTTCTTTAAAGCGTAACACAGAATCTAAACGTGGTGGCCGTGGCGCACGTCGCGGATAATAAGAACGTTTAATTCTTAGCATATAGAGAGGTACCCAGGGCGATTGCTCGGGGTGCTTTTTTATATGTGAAAATATATTTTTAAAAAAGTTTTCAAGATGTGTTGACTTTAAAATGTATCTGAGGTAAGATACTAATTGTCCGTTAAATAAGACGACATGGCGGTGTAGCTCAGCTGGCTAGAGCGTACGGTTCATACCCGTGAGGTCGGGGGTTCGATCCCCTCCGCCGCTATATTTAATTTAACGGCCCGTTGGTCAAGTGGTTAAGACACCGCCCTTTCACGGCGGTAACACGGGTTCGAATCCCGTACGGGTCATCCTAAAAAGATCATGCAAATTTGCATGATCTTTTTTTTGTTAAATAAATTAAGACATACAACACTTCTACAAAATTACCCTATATTTTCTGAATGTTCAATTAAAATATTAAAGATACATTACATACCTTGTATATATGTAGAGTTATTTCGAATAAAAAGTCGAACGATTATAAAAGTGAAAACTGTTGTTTTGACAAAAATCCCAATAATAATCTTTTATAATGACAGTAATTAAACTATGCAGGTGGTGTTAAAAATATGCCTAAAGCAGGAAGGAATACTATGAATACAAGTGCATTGGCAATGAATGAGAGTCAGCTTGGAGCAGTAAAGTGGACAAGTAAGTTGCGAATGAAGTTTGAACAAGTTTTCTTTAGATGGGGATTCATTATTGTTGTTATTGGTTTTCTTTTGGGACGAGCATATATATTAACAAACATTTTACCGTTTGCACTGCCATTTTTTGCTGCTGTTTATGTTATGAAGCGGGATAAAATGCCGCTCGCGTTCTTGGCTCTAATGGGGGGCGCACTTTCAGTTTCGATAGATAATTTATTCTTTACCTTTGCATCTATTTTTACTTTCTTCATTTATAATATCTTCTTTAGTCGGTTTACACGTAAAACTGTTGGACTTGTTCCATTCCAAGTATTTATCTCCGCATTAACCGCACATTTAGTTGTCGTATATTTTGCGCAACAAACTGTTACCATGTACGATTTACTTGTTAGTACGATTGAGGCAGGGCTTAGCTTCGTATTAACTATGATATTTTTACAAAGTGTTCCGCTTTTAGTCGAACGAAAAGGTAAACAACAAGCGCTAGAGACAGAAGAAATTGTTTGTTTAATTATATTACTAGCATCTGTTTTAACAGGTACAACAGATTGGTTTGTATATGACGCTTCTATTCAACATATTTTTACTAGGTATTTAGTGCTCGTGTTTGCATTTATCGCGGGGGCTGCTACGGGATCTACAGTGGGGGTCGTCACTGGATTAATATTAAGTTTAGCGAATGTCTCCAGTTTGTCTCAGCTTAGTCTGCTTGCTTTTTCTGGATTGCTTGGTGGTTTGTTAAAAGAAGGGAAGCGTTTAGGTGTTAGTTTAGGTTTATTAATCGGGACGAGCTTGATTACGCTATATGTAGACAAGCAAACAAACATAGTGACAACTTTAGTTGAATCCGGTGTGGCGATTGCGTTCTTCTTATTAACACCGAAACTTGTTATGGATCGTATTGCTAAATTCATGCCAGGCACACAGGAACATTCGCAAGATCAACAACAGTATTTAAGAAGGATGCGTGATGTTACAGCGAATAAAATTAATCAATTTGCCAATGTATTTGCTGCTTTATCTAATAGCTTTTCTGTATATGGATATGTGGAGGAGGAAGATAAAGAGACAGAGGCAGATTTGTTCTTAAGTACAATTACTGCAAAAACATGTCAAACATGCTTTAAAAAGGACCAATGCTGGGTAGTTAATTTCGATAAAACGTACGATTATATGAAACAAATAATGAGTGAAACGGAAGAGGGGACGTTGCAGCATAATCGGAAGTTAGTTCGTGAATGGGACAAGCATTGTGTGAGAGGGAAGAAAGTGACGGATTTAGTAGCTGGTGAATTAGATCATTTCTATGAGGGGCAGAAATTACGAAAACAAATGAAAGAAAATCGTAGGATAGTAGCGGAGCAACTATTAGGTGTATCAAAGGTTATGGAGGATTTTGCTAAGGAGATACAAAGAGAACGAGAAAATCATCAAGTACAAGAAGAACAGATTTTGCAAGCGTTTCGTGATTTTGGCGTAGAAATAGAGCACGTTGATATTTATTGTTTAGATAGAGGAAGTATTGATATTGAGATGCTGATTCCGGTTGCATCTAATGAACATGGAGAGTGTGAAAAATTAGTTGCGCCGATGCTTTCTGATATTCTAAAGGAAAATATAGTTGTTAAACATGAAGAAAAGTCTTCTTATCCGAACGGTCACAGCTTAATATCATTTGGTTCAGCAAAGACGTATTCTCTTGATACGGGATTGGCTACAGCTGCCAAAGGTGGTGGGTTTGTTTCGGGTGATTCTTATGCGATGATGGATCTAAGCGTCGGTAAATATGCGCTTGCGATTAGTGATGGTATGGGAAATGGGCAAAGAGCTCATATGGAGAGTAAAGAAACGGTGAAATTATTACAAAAGATACTTCAATCAGGCATTGATGAGGAAATAGCGATTAAGTCTATCAATTCTATTCTTTCTTTAAGAACAACAGAAGAGATGTTTACGACGTTAGATTTAGCTATGGTAGATTTGCGGGATGCGAGTGCGAAGTTTTTAAAGATTGGATCGACACCGAGTTTTGTTAAGCGCGCAAATAATATTTTGAAAATTGAGGCAAGTAATTTACCGATGGGGATTATTGAAGATGTTGAAGTTGATGTAGTAGGTGAACAATTAAAAACGGGTGATATTCTTATTATGATGAGCGATGGGATTTTTGAGGGAGCGCAACATGTGGAGAATCATGAACTATGGATGAAACGAAAAATTAAAGAATTACAAACCGAAGATCCGCAAGAAATTGCTGATATCATTATGGAAGAGGTGATTCGCTCTGGTGATGGTTATATAAATGACGATATGACTATTGTTGTGGCGAAAGTGAAGAAAAATATGCCGAAGTGGGCTACGATTCCAATTGTAGGAATGCAGGCACAATAAACTTTAAGTGTGATGTTTCTTTCTAAAAACCTAGGTGGATGCCTAGGTTTTTTTGCTTTAAAAGATAATGGTATTATTTTTGTGAATATGTACGGATGATGTAAGATAAAAATGTAATTTTTGTATATCTTTTTTTTGCACAATGTTTGTAAAAGTTGTACCATTATAAACAAGGTAACTAACGTTGCTGTTCTTGTTTAATGAAAGGTGATTACGAAGTTGAAAGATACATTTGTTGAAAAGGTAGATGACTTTGTAAAGCAGCATGATGTATTAAAGGAACATTCAACAATTGTTGTAGGGGTTTCTGGTGGTCCTGACTCTTTGGCTCTTCTATATTATTTGTTAGAAAAAAGAGCAGCAAAACAGTTTGAAATTGTAGTGGCGCATGTGGATCATATGTTTAGAGGTGATGAATCTCATGAGGACCTACAGTTTGTGCAGGACCTTTGTAAGGGACTGGGAGTTATTTGCGAAACGATAAGGATTAATGTGTCGCAATATCAACAGCAATACGGGATGAATGCACAAGTTGCTGCTAGAGAATGCAGATATGCATTTTTGGAAAGAATAATGAAGAAATATGATGCGAGATATGTAGCTCTTGGACATCATGGTGATGACCAAGTAGAGACGATCTTAATGCGCCTTGTGCGAGGGAGTACTCCGAAAGGATATGCAGGCATTGCAGTGAAGCGTCCTTTTCATAATGGATATTTAATTAGGCCGTTACTTGGAGTAACGAAGGAAGAAATTGTTGATTACTGTAATAAGCTAAAAATAATTCCTCGTATAGATCCAAGTAATAAAAAGGAAGTATATACAAGGAATCGATTACGTAAATATGTCCTTCCGCATTTGAAAGAAGAAAATTCACAAGTGCATGAGAAATTCCAAAAATTTAGCATGCAGATGCAAGAGGATGAGGCGTATTTGCAGGAATTAGCTTTTGAGAAAATGAATAAAGTAATTACAAAAAAAAGTGATAAACAAATTAGCTTATCAATTCCTGCCTTTGAATCCATGTCTATGCCTTTACAAAGAAGAGGGATTCAACTAATATTAAACTATCTTTATGAATATAAGATTCCATCTTCTCTTTCCTCTATACATATTGACAAAGTGATTGAGTTTTTTAAGCGGACACAACCTTCGGGTTCACTTGATTTCCCAGGTGATTTAAAAATTGTTCGCGCATACGAGGAGTGCAGCTTTGGATTTAAACAAGAAATTGTTTCTCCTTTTTTACAAGATTTATCAGTGCCCGGGACAATTACGCTATCGAACGGGGATAAGCTTGTAGCAGAGGTGAGCGAAGATATACCAAGTAACATGAATGAAACAGTATTTGTTGCTAAGTATAATGATATATCATATCCACTTCGTATTCGTTCTAGAGAAAATGGAGATCGTATGTCAATACAAGGTATGAATGGCACAAAAAAGATAAAAACTATTTTTATCGAAGCAAAAGTACCAAGAGAAAAAAGAGAAGAATGGCCGGTCGTTTGTGATGCAAGTGGGAATATTATTTGGATACCCTTGTTGAAGCGATCTGCATTTGCTATCTCGAAAGAGACGGCAAAGAAGGATAAATATATGATTATTCACTACAAAAGCAAGGAGTCTTCCGGGAGGATAATGAAATGATGAATCAAGATATCGAAAAAGTATTAATTTCTGAAGAACAAATACAAGAAAAGGTGCTCGAATTAGGCGCAATTATTGCAGAGGATTATAAAAACACAGTACCTCTTGCAATCGGCGTATTAAAGGGTGCAATGCCATTCATGGCAGATTTATTAAAGAGAACAGATACATATCTTGAAATGGACTTTATGGCTGTATCTAGTTACGGTCACTCTACTGTTTCAACAGGCGAAGTGAAAATTTTAAAAGACCTTGATACTTCTGTAGAAGGTCGCGATATTTTAATCGTTGAAGATATTATTGATAGCGGTCTTACGCTAAGCTACTTAGTAGACCTATTTAAATATCGTAAAGCGAAATCTGTAAAAATTGTTACGTTATTAGATAAGCCAACAGGCCGCAAAGTAGATTTGAAAGCGGATTATGTTGGATTTACTGTACCGCATGAATTTGTTGTAGGGTATGGATTAGATTATAAAGAGCAGTACCGTAATCTTCCTTATGTAGGAGTATTAAAACCAAGCGTTTACTCAAATTAATTAAATACAGGCGTCACAATTGTATAGGAAATTTTTTCTATGTTACGATTTACTATAGTGTTTATGCCGTGAGAGGAGGTTAGGAATGAATCGTATCTTCCGTAATACCATCTTTTATTTACTGATATTCCTAGTAGTAATTGGAATCGTGAGCTATTTTAATGGTTCGACACAAAAAACGACATCAGTTAGCTACGATAAATTCATTACTAAACTAGAAAAAGGTGAAGTGCGTAATGTGCAACTTCAACCGAAAAATGGTGTATTTGAGGTAAAAGGACAATTTAACAACTCTAGCCAAGGAGAACAATTTGTTACTTATGCACCAAATACTGAGGAATTACAAAAGAAAATTAATGACAAAGCGCAAGGTGCTGAAGTTAAGTATCAACCAGCAGAAGAAACAAGTGCTTGGGTAACATTCTTTACTTCTATCATTCCGTTTGTTATTATCTTCATTTTATTCTTCTTCTTATTAAACCAAGCTCAGGGCGGCGGTAGCCGTGTTATGAACTTCGGGAAAAGTAAGGCGAAGTTATATAATGACGAAAAGAAAAAAGTTCGTTTCAGAGATGTTGCTGGAGCGGATGAAGAGAAACAAGAGCTTGTTGAGGTAGTTGAATTCTTGAAAGACCCTCGTAAGTTCGCTGAAGTTGGTGCCCGTATTCCGAAGGGTGTTCTATTAGTAGGACCTCCGGGTACAGGTAAAACTTTACTAGCACGTGCCGTTGCAGGTGAGGCAGGCGTTCCGTTCTTCTCTATCAGTGGTTCTGATTTCGTAGAGATGTTCGTCGGTGTCGGTGCATCACGTGTACGTGATTTATTTGAAAACGCAAAGAAAAATGCTCCTTGTATCATTTTCATTGATGAAATTGATGCGGTAGGACGTCAACGTGGCGCAGGTCTTGGTGGTGGCCATGATGAGCGTGAGCAAACGTTGAACCAATTACTTGTTGAAATGGATGGATTCGGTGCAAACGAAGGTATTATTATCATCGCTGCGACAAACCGTCCTGATATTCTTGACCCAGCGTTATTACGTCCAGGTCGTTTTGACCGTCAAATTACAGTAGATCGTCCAGATGTAAATGGCCGTGAAGCTGTACTGAAAGTACATGCTCGTAATAAACCGCTTGATGAGAATATCAACTTAAGAGCAATTGCAACTCGTACACCAGGATTCTCTGGTGCTGATCTTGAAAACTTATTAAACGAAGCTGCTTTAGTAGCTGCGCGTCAAGATAAGAAGAAAATTGATATGAGTGACATTGATGAAGCGACGGATCGCGTTATTGCAGGTCCAGCTAAGAAGAGTCGTGTTATCTCTGAAAAAGAACGCAATATCGTTGCTTTCCATGAAGCAGGCCACACTGTAATTGGTGTTGTTCTTGATGAAGCAGATGTCGTTCATAAAGTAACAATTGTCCCTCGTGGTCAAGCTGGTGGATATGCAGTAATGCTGCCGAAAGAAGATCGTTACTTCATGACAAAGCCAGAGTTACTTGATAAAATCACTGGTTTACTTGGTGGTCGAGTAGCTGAGGAGATTGTATTTGGTGAAGTGAGTACAGGTGCTCACAATGACTTCCAACGTGCGACTGGCATTGCAAGACGTATGGTTACGGAATTCGGTATGAGTGATAAGCTTGGACCGATGCAATTTGGTAGCTCACAAGGTGGTCAAGTGTTCTTAGGAAGAGACTTCCATTCAGAACAAAACTACAGTGATGCAATTGCACATGAAATCGATGTGGAAATGCAAACAATTATGAAAGACTGTTATGCTCGTGCAAAAGAAATTCTTACTGAAAATCGTGATAAACTAGATCTTATTGCGAAAACGCTACTTGAAGTAGAAACGTTAGATGCAGAGCAAATCAATCATTTATGTGATTACGGCAGATTGCCAGAACGTCCAACGTCTTCAGCTGATGTGAAAGTAAACATCAACATGAAGAAGGACGATGAAGAATCAGAAGATAAGTAAGAGATGAAGGAGTGACGATAGTCACTCCTTTTTTTATTTGTGGAACGAAATGAAGTAGAAAAAGAATTTAAATAAATTTGGTATTAAAAATTGAAATAGAGCGTAATCTTTTTGTAAAATGATGAGGATAGAAAAGCTGATTATATAAGTATGTGTGATATGATGTTTTTATAAGTTTTATACATACTGAACAAATATAGATTAAATAAGATAAGTGGTGAGAATATGATTTTTGTATTGGATGTAGGGAACACAAATGCTGTGCTAGGCGTGTTTGAAGAGGGGGAACTTCGTCAACATTGGCGCATGGAAACAGATCGTCATAAGACAGAAGATGAATATGGAATGCTTGTAAAGCAGTTGCTTGAGCATGAAGGTCTTTCGTTTGAAGATGTGAAAGGTATTATCGTGTCTTCAGTCGTACCACCAATTATGTTTGCTTTAGAGCGCATGTGTGAAAAATATTTTAAAATTAAACCGCTTGTAGTAGGTCCTGGAATAAAAACGGGGCTAAATATTAAATATGAAAACCCACGTGAAGTAGGCGCGGACCGAATTGTAAATGCGGTAGCAGGAATACACTTATATGGAAGTCCGCTTATCATTGTCGATTTCGGTACGGCTACTACATATTGTTATATTAACGAAGAAAAGCATTATATGGGTGGAGTTATTACGCCGGGAATTATGATTTCAGCAGAGGCTTTATATAGTAGAGCGGCAAAACTTCCTCGTATTGAAATTACAAAACCAAGCAGTGTTGTTGGAAAGAATACGGTAAGTGCGATGCAATCTGGTATTCTTTATGGTTATGTTGGACAAGTGGAAGGTATTGTTAAGCGTATGAAAGAGGAAGCTAAACAAGAACCGAAAGTTATTGCAACAGGTGGATTAGCGAAATTAATTTCAGAAGAATCGAATGTAATTGATGTTGTAGATCCATTTTTAACATTAAAAGGTTTGTATATGTTATACGAGCGTAATGCAAATTTACAGCATGAGAAAGGTGAATAAATGAGTATGAAAGATTATTTAGTAAAAGCGTTAGCATTTGATGGAGAAGTGCGTGCATATAGTGTACGTACTACAAACACAGTAAGTGAGGCGCAAAGACGTCATGATACATGGAGAACAGCTTCAGCGGCACTTGGTCGTTCTTTAACTGCAGGTACAATGATGGGCGCAATGTTAAAAGGTGACCAAAAGTTAACGATTAAGGTAGAAGGTAATGGTCCGATTGGTCCCATCTTAGTAGATGCTCATGCAAATGGGGATGTACGTGGTTATGTAACGAATCCGCATGTTGATTTTGAAGGAACGGAACAAGGGAAATTACGCGTATATCAAGCGGTAGGTACTGAAGGGTTTGTAACAGTAATTAAAGATATTGGTATGCGTGAGCCGTTTATTGGTCAATCTCCAATTGTTTCGGGAGAATTAGGGGAAGACTTCACGTATTATTTTGCAGTTTCTGAGCAAACACCTTCTTCTGTAGGAGTTGGCGTTCTTGTAAATGGAGATGACAGCGTATTAGCGGCAGGTGGATTTATCCTTCAAATTATGCCAGGTGCACAGGAAGAAACCATTTCATTCATTGAAGATCGTTTGCAGAACATTCCTCCTGTATCAACGTTAATCGAACAAGGGCTTTCTCCAGAAGAGTTACTGTATGCAGTTCTTGGAGAAGATAAAGTAAAAGTATTAGAAACGATGGATGTTCAATTTAATTGCACATGCTCACGCGAACGTATCGAGAGTGTGTTAATTAGTTTAGGTAAAACGGAGTTAGAGCAAGTTCGTGCAGAAGAAGAAGAGACAGAAGTTCATTGTCATTTCTGTAATGAGCGATACAAGTTCTCTAAAGAAGATATTACACATTTAATTGAGAGTTTGTAATAAGGGAATTAAGGGGATTCGCCCTCTAAATAGATTGACAAACAGGGAATTTTCTGACAAAATCTAAATATAGACAAAACCAATAAAAATACTCGGTGTTAGGAGTGACAGGAATGCGAGTGGCACAATCAGTTTCAGAATTAATCGGGAAAACGCCGATCGTTAAGTTGAACCGCATCGTAGAATCAGACAGCGCAGATATATACTTAAAATTAGAGTTTATGAATCCGGGGAGCAGCGTTAAAGATCGTATTGCATTAGCTATGATTGAAGATGCTGAAAAAAAAGGATTATTAAAAGAAGGCGATACAATCATTGAGCCGACAAGTGGTAACACAGGAATTGGTTTAGCGATGGTAGCGGCCGCTAAAGGATATAAGGCAATTTTAGTAATGCCAGAAACAATGAGTATTGAGCGTCGTAATTTATTGCGTGCTTACGGTGCAGAATTAGTATTGACTCCAGGGCCTGAAGGAATGGGTGGAGCGATTCGTCAAGCAACAGAATTAGCAAAAGAGCATGGCTACTTTATACCACAACAGTTCAAAAACCAATCGAATCCAGAAATTCATCGTTTAACAACAGGGCCAGAAATTGTTGAACAAATGGGCGACCAATTAGATGCGTTTATTGCGGGTATTGGTACAGGTGGAACGATTACTGGTGCTGGTGAAGTACTGAAAGAAGCGTATAAAGATATTAAAATTTATGCAGTAGAACCTGCGGATTCACCGGTATTATCTGGTGGGAAACCGGGTCCACATAAAATCCAAGGAATTGGGGCAGGATTTATCCCAGAGACATTGGATGTAGAGGTATATGATGAAATTGTTCAAGTAAAAACAGAGCAAGCATTTGAATATGCAAGAAGAGTGGCTAAAGAGGAAGGGATTTTAGTCGGTATCTCTTCTGGAGCGGTTATTTATGCGGCAACAGAAATTGCGAAAAAGCTAGGTAAAGGGAAAAAGGTACTTGTTATTATCCCAAGTAACGGTGAACGTTATTTAAGTACACCACTTTATCAATTTGAGTCTTAATTATATGTGATTGAAAAAGCATCCTTGAAAAAAGGATGCTTTTTCTTTTTAGATTGGAAATAGGAAAAGAGTGAATGACTAGAAAACTTCATGTAAAATAAGAGGTAGTATAATTAATTTATTTTCACTAGCCTTCTAGTATAACTACTCTATATACATAACGAATGTAGTTTGAAGTGGTTAATCTAAGAGGGTGGGATAAAAGAAGACGGGGTGTTGATATGCAACGAAGAAAATCTTTAGCGCTTTCTATTCCATATCAGTTAGATTTCTTTAAGCAATATAAATTTCTTTCTAAGGATAAACCGCAACATATTTTGTTAGAGAGTGGACGTGGCGGTCGTTATAACATTGTGGGATTAAACCCAGTAGCGGTAATCCGAGGGAAGGATGAAACGTTACATATAAGCGAAAGTGGTAAGGAAACAATAAAGCAAGGAAACCCATTAGATTTAATGCAGGAATATATGGAGCGATGGGAAACGGACTATAATCCGGAATACCCGCCATTTCAAGGTGGTGCGATTGGTTACTTTAGTTATGATTGCATCCGTTATATTGAAAAACTGCCTTCTCTTGCGGAGGATGACATTAATATACCTGATATATTCTTTTTATTATTTGATGATGTGTTTGTGTATGATCAAGAAGAGAATGTATTATGGATTATTACACATTATGTAGATAAGCGTGAAGAGGCAAAAGAGCGATTAAATGAGTGGAAGGTTCTTTGGGCGACAGAAGCGCCGGAAGTGACTATACCATTTGCATGCCCTGAAAAGAAAAGTGAAGCAGTTGCTTTTACAGAAGAAAGCTTTATGAAGGCGGTTGAATGTATTCAAGAATATATTGGTGCTGGTGATGTGTTCCAAGTAAACTTGTCGACGAGACAAGAAAGAACGTTACAAACCCACCCGCTAGAAATTTATACAAGTCTTCGTGAAATTAATCCATCTCCATATATGGGTTACTTGGAGCTTGGAGATTTTCAAATTGTTAGTGGGTCGCCAGAGTTGTTAATTAAGAAACAAGGGACCGAAGTAAGTACAAGACCAATTGCTGGAACGAGATCTAGGGGTGCAAATGAGCAAGAGGATGAAGCATTAGCAAGAGAATTAATTGAGAACGAAAAAGAAAGAGCAGAGCACGTCATGCTTGTGGATTTAGAACGAAATGATTTAGGGCGTGTTTGTAAATATGGCACTGTAGAAGTAGATGAGTTTATGGTAATCGAGAAATACTCACATGTAATGCATATTGTTTCTAATGTGCGTGGTGAGGTGGATGAAGACAAAGATGCCTTTGATTTAGTGAAGGCTGTATTCCCTGGGGGAACGATTACTGGTGCCCCGAAAATACGTACGATGGAAATTATTGAAGAATTAGAACCTGTTCGCAGAGGGATTTATACAGGTTCAATCGGTTGGATCGGTTATTCTGGAGATACAGAATTGAATATTGTAATTAGAACACTTCTTGCTAAAGATGGAAAGGCTCATGTACAAGCAGGAGCGGGAATTGTAATTGATTCAAATCCGGAAAATGAATATAAAGAGTCGTTAAAAAAGGCGATTGCTTTATGGCGTGCAAAAGAACGTAGTGAAGAAACGGTTAGGTGAGAGAAATGATATTAATGATTGATAATTATGATTCTTTTACATTTAATTTAGTACAGTTTCTAGGGGAACTTGGACAAGAGCTTGTTGTTAAACGTAACGATGAAGTGACTATTTCGGATATTGAGAATATGAAACCAGACTTTTTAATGATTTCACCAGGTCCGTGTAGTCCGAATGAAGCCGGTGTTAGTATGGAGGTTATTCAATACTTTGCTGGAAAGATTCCGATTTTTGGGGTTTGTCTTGGGCACCAATCCATTGCACAAGTGTTTGGTGGAGAAGTTGTTCGTGCGGAGCGCTTAATGCATGGGAAAACGTCGCTTATGCATCATGACGGAAAGACGATTTTTTCGGATATTCCTAATCCGTTTACTGCGACGCGCTATCATTCCCTTATCGTTAAGAAAGAGACGTTACCTGATTGCTTAGAGGTAACATCTTGGACGGAAGAAGGGGAAATTATGGCGCTCCGTCATACAACGTTACCGATTGAAGGTGTACAGTTCCACCCGGAATCGATTATGACTTCCCACGGGAAAGAGTTGTTGCAAAATTTCATTCGTAAATACAGTCCAAGTGTGACATCATGTTAATTTACGTAAATGGTGAGTACGTAGAAGCGAATGAAGCGAGAATTTCTCCTTATGATCATGGTTATTTATATGGTCTTGGAGTGTTTGAGACATTTCGTATTTATAATGGTCATCCTTTCTTATTAGATGATCATTATGATCGTTTAATAGATGCGCTGAATACATTGCAAATTAAATGGACAATGACGAAAGATGAAGTATTGCTTATTCTGAAGAACCTACTCGTTAAGAATGAATTAGAGCATGCGTATGTCCGTTTTAATGTATCGGCGGGTATAGATGAAATTGGATTGCAAACGGAAATGTATGAAGAGCCGTCTGTTATTGTTTTTATAAAACCTTTAGCAGCCCCGGGAGATGTAGTGGAAAAAGAAGGGGTTGTTTTAAAGCAAGTGCGAAATACGCCAGAGGGTGCGTCCCGCTTGAAGTCTCATCATTATTTAAATAACATTTTAGGGAAACGTGAAATTGGAAATGTTGTGAATAAGGAAGGTATTTTCCTTACTGAAACAGGTTATGTTGCAGAGGGTATTGTTTCGAATCTCTTTTTCGTAAAAGGTGATATTTTATATACACCTTCGTTAAAAACAGGGATTTTAAATGGTATCACTCGTGCGTTTATTATAAAGGTTGCTGAAGAGTTAGGTATAGAAGTAAAGGAAGGTTTCTTTACAAAAGATGAATTACTTTCAGCTGAGGAAGTCTTCGTAACAAATTCGATTCAAGAAATTGTTCCGCTTTATCGTATAGAGGGACGAGATTTCCCGGGTAAAGTAGGTATGGTTACAAAAAGGTTTATGAGTCTTTATGAAATGCAGAGAGAGAAATTGTGGAGCAGAAATGAATTGTGAAGAGGAGATGTGTAGTTTGAAGTGGGATTATGATTTGCGCTGCGGCGAATATACATTGAACTTAAATGAAAAAACCTTAATTATGGGGATTTTAAATGTAACACCAGATTCGTTTTCTGATGGCGGGAGTTACAACGAGGTAGAGGCTGCAGTGCGCCATGCGAAAGAAATGCGAGATGAAGGTGTTCATATTATTGATATCGGCGGTGAATCCACTCGTCCGGGTTTTGCTAAAGTATCAGTGGAAGAAGAAATCAAGCGAGTTGTTCCAATGATTCAGGCAGTTTCAAAAGAAGTAAAATTGCCTATTTCTATCGACACGTATAAAGCTGAAGTTGCAAAACAAGCAATAGAGGCGGGTGCTCATATTATTAATGATATTTGGGGAGCGAAGGCGGAACCGAAAATCGCTGAAGTTGCAGCTCATTACGATGTACCTATTATTTTAATGCATAATCGCGATAACATGAATTACCGCAATTTAATGGCTGATATGGTCGCTGATTTATATGACAGTATTAAAATTGCTAAAAATGCTGGTGTGCGAGATGAGAATATCATTTTAGACCCAGGCATTGGTTTTGCTAAAACACCTGAACAAAATTTAGAGGCGATGCGTAATTTAGAACAGTTAAACGTACTAGGTTACCCAGTGCTGTTAGGTACTTCAAGAAAGTCCTTTATTGGGCATGTGCTAGATTTACCGGTAGAGGAACGTCTTGAGGGAACGGGAGCTACCGTTTGTCTCGGTATTGAAAAGGGCTGTGAGTTTGTTCGTGTTCATGATGTGAGGGAAATGTCACGTATGGCTAAGATGATGGATGCGATGATTGGTAAGGGGGTAAAGTAATTGGATAAAATCTATGTTCATGATATGGAGTTTTATGGTTATCATGGTGTATTCCCAGAGGAAAATAAATTGGGTCAGAGATTTAAAGTGGACTTAACGGTGGAATTGGATTTGAAGCAGGCGGGAGAAAGTGATGACTTAGAGCATTCTGTCAATTATGGAGAGCTTTTTGAATTATGTAGAAAAGTTGTTGAAGATAGAACGTATAAGCTTGTAGAGAGTATCGCTGAAAATATTGCTGCAGATATATTGAAACAATATGAGAGTATTTTCCGTTGTACAATTAAAGTAATTAAACCAGATCCGCCGATACCTGGGCATTATCGTGCTGTAGCAGTGGAAATTACGAGAGAACGTCCATGAATAATATAGCTTACATTGCATTAGGCTCAAATATCGGAGAACGTCACACGTATTTAACTGAAGCGATTCAGTTTCTAAATAAAAATCCTTATATCCAAGTTGAGGATGTTTCGTCTGTATATGAAACGGAACCAGTTGGTTATACTGACCAAAGTTGCTTTTTAAATTTAGTTGTAAAAATTTCTACCAATTTATCACCGCAAGAGTTATTGAAAGTTACGCAAAGAGTAGAGAATGATTTAGGAAGAAAAAGGGAAATCAGATGGGGTCCGAGGACCATCGACCTTGACATTTTGCTATATAATCAAGAAAATATTGAAGCAGAGAATCTTATTGTTCCGCATCCGCGGATGTTCGAAAGAGCTTTTGTTATCGTTCCGTTGTTAGAGATTAATCAAGATATTAAACAAAACATTTCACGTTCACAAGTAGAAGAAATGAAAAGGCGAGAGGGAGTAACGGTATGGAAGCAGAAAAATGGGGAAGACGCATTCGTGCTTTTCGAAAGCTAAAAGGCTATACACAAGAAGGTTTTGCTAAAGAGTTAGGGGTATCTGTATCTGTTTTAGGTGAAGTTGAGAGAGGGAATCGATCACCTTCCCAAGATTTTGTAGTGGAAGTTGCTAAGGCATTGAAGGTTTCGGTGGAGGAATTAATGCCAAAGTGACTATGAAGGAAGGAGTAAGTCGAGTGTTAAAGATCGCAAATATTGAGATGAAAAACCCGGTTGTATTAGCACCGATGGCGGGAGTGTGTAATTCTGCATTCCGTTTGACAGTAAAAGAATTTGGTGCAGGCCTAGTTTGTGCTGAAATGGTAAGTGATAAAGCGATATTACTTAATAACAAAAGAACATTAGATATGTTATATATTGATGAAAGAGAAAAGCCATTAAGTTTACAAATTTTTGGTGGAGAGAAAGAAACTCTTGTAGATGCTGCGAAATACGTAGATAAATATACGACAGCAGACATTATTGATATTAATATGGGTTGCCCAGTACCGAAAATCATTAAGTGTGATGCGGGAGCAAAGTGGCTTTTAGACCCAAATAAAATATATGAAATGGTAGCGGCAGTTGTAGATGCTGTTGAAAAGCCAGTTACAGTTAAGATGCGTATTGGTTGGGATGCAGATCATATTTTCGCAATTGAGAATGCAAAAGCTGTTGAACGTGCTGGCGGACAAGCGGTAGCAGTTCATGGGCGTACACGAGTGCAGATGTATGAAGGGAAAGCGGATTGGGATATTATTAAACAAGTAAAGCAAGCTGTAAATATCCCGGTTATCGGAAATGGTGATGTCGAAACGCCACAAGATGCAAAGCGAATGCTTGATGAAATTGGTGTAGATGGTGTTATGATCGGGCGCGCTGCCCTTGGGGATCCGTGGATGATTTATCGTACGGTAAAGTATTTGGAAACAGGTGAATTAATGCCGGAACCGACAGTGCGTGAGAAAATTGACGTATGTATGTTGCATCTAGATCGTCTTATCGATTTAAAGAACGAAAATGTCGCTGTAAGAGAGATGAGAAAGCATGCAGCTTGGTATTTAAAGGGTGTTCGTGGTAATGCAACTGTACGTAATGGTATCAATGCTTGTAATACGCGTGAAGATCTTGCGAATGTATTAGGTGCATTTGTAGAAGAAGTAGAAGCGAAACAACAAACAATTCACGTTGGTTAATAATAGATAGGGAAGATTGACATTCTTCTATACACTTCCTATAATTACGTGAAAGAAAGAAGAACTGCCAGCTAGTTGCTGGCAGTTTTTCTAGTTGAGTAGAAAATGCTATACTGTATATATTGTAAAAATTAATAGAGCTGGAGTGATATCAATACCATGGATAACATGAACCACGAAGAATTAAACGACCAATTGCTTGTTCGTCGTGAAAAGTTACATAACTTACGTGAGCAAGGAATCGATCCGTTCGGTAAACGATTTGAACGTACAAATGCAACAAATGACTTATTAAGCTTATATGGAGAGTTCTCTAAAGAAGAATTAGAAGAGAAAGAAATCTCTGTTTCTATCGCTGGTCGTATTATGACAAAACGCGGTAAAGGAAAAGCTGGATTTGCACATATTCAAGATTTACATGGACAAGTTCAAATATATGTTCGTAAAGATGCTGTTGGAGATGAAGAGTACGAATTATTTAAGACAGCAGATTTAGGTGACTTAGTAGGTATTGAAGGTAAAGTATTCAAAACAAACGTTGGAGAACTTTCAGTGAAAGCAACGGGCTTTACACTATTAACGAAATCTCTTCGTCCATTACCGGATAAATATCATGGGTTAAAAGATGTTGAACAACGCTACCGTCAACGTTACTTAGATTTAATTACAAGTATGGAAAGCCGTGAAACATTCGTTACTCGTAGTAAGATCATTCGTGAAATGAGAAGATACTTAGATGACAATGGTTACCTTGAAGTGGAAACGCCTATGATGCATGCAATTGCAGGTGGAGCTTCTGCGCGTCCTTTCATTACGCACCATAATGCGTTAGATATGGAATTATACATGCGTATCGCAATTGAACTTCATTTAAAACGCCTTATTGTGGGTGGATTAGAAAAAGTTTATGAAATCGGTCGTGTATTCCGTAATGAGGGTGTATCAACTCGTCATAATCCGGAGTTTACAATGATTGAATTATATGAAGCGTATGCTGATTATAAAGATATTATGAAACTAACAGAAAATATGGTTGCTCATATTGCGAAGCAAGTACTAGGTACAACAACAATCCAATATGGTGATTATGAAATTAATTTAGAACCAGAATGGACACGTCTTCATATGGTAGATGCAATCAAGGAACATTCTGGAGCAGATTTCTGGAATCCGATGAGTGTAGAAGAAGCGCGTGAACTTGCGAAGGAACATAATGTAGGTATTAAGGATACGATGGAAGTTGGTCATATTATAAACGAATTCTTCGAACAAAAAGTAGAAGATAAATTAATCCAACCAACATTTATTTACGGTCATCCGGTAGAAATTTCGCCACTTGCGAAAAAGAATGACGAAGATCCACGATTCACTGATCGTTTCGAATTATTTATCGTTGCACGTGAACATGCAAATGCATTCACTGAGCTAAATGATCCGATTGATCAAAAAGAACGTTTTGAAGCGCAATTAAAAGAGCGCGAACAAGGTAATGATGAAGCTCATATGATGGATGATGATTATATTGAAGCTCTTGAGTACGGTATGCCTCCTACAGGTGGACTAGGAATTGGTATTGATCGTCTTGTTATGTTGTTAACGAATGCACCATCTATTCGTGATGTATTATTATTCCCTGCTATGCGTCATAAACAAGACTAAGCTTTGGAGATTTCTCCAAAGCTTTTTTTATTTGGGTATGAGCTACGTGGGGATAGTAGCTCATGATGGTGCGAGAAATTATATTTATATAGAAGAAATGTGCTGTTTTTATACTTTTTTACTAAGTTAAAAATTTTATTAGAAAAACTATTGCATTTTAATAATCAAACTGGTATATTTATATTCGTTGCCACGAAAGGTAACAAGCAAAACAAACGAAAAACAACTTATTGAAAAAAGTTGTTGACGAAAATATAACGAAATGTTATATTAATAAAGTCGCTTCTGAGCGACAGACAAGTTCTTTGAAAAC